>NZ_VFOQ01000004.1 GCF_006716205.1 Oryzihumus leptocrescens
GTACAGGTTTGGACCTGGTCACCGTTTCGAGAGGACTCCGTGTTCCGCACGAAGAGCAAGACCGAGCAGGCCAAGGACAGGTCGCCCAGGCCCAGGAGCTGTCGGCGTCGACCGCGGAGCAGATCCGCGAGCGCGTCGTCCCCGCCGTGGAGCACGCCGCCGAGGTGGCGCGCGACTGGGGGAAGCCGCGGGTGGAGGCTGCCCGCGACTGGGCCAAGCCGCGCGTCGAGCACGGGATCGAGGTGGCCGCCCCCAAGCTGGAGAAGGGCGTGCAGGACCTCGCCCCGCGCGTCGACAGCGCGCGAGACAAGATCGTCGACGAGCTGCTGCCCCGGATCGCCGAGGCCATCGCGGCCGCCGCCGCCGCCAGCGTCGCGGCCCGCGACGAGGCCGTCTCCCGCGGTGGCGACGCCGCGCTGGTCCTCAAGGGTGAGGCGGTGGCCAGGCCGAAGCGCCGGGGCCGCAAGCTGCTGCTCCTGCTCGGCCTCGGTGGCGCCGCGGCCGCGGGCGTCGCCGCGTTCAAGCGGTCCGCACCCAGGGCCGACCCGTGGGCCACGCCGCTGCAGGACCCCTACATCGCCCCCAGCGCCGGACGGTCCTCCACGGCCACGCCGGCGACCGACACCACGCCGGCCGCCACCACGACGGAGGAGCCGGCCGCCACCGAGGAGCCGACGGGCACCGAGGAGACCGGCGCGGCCAAGGACACCGCCGAGACCAAGCCCGACACCGCCAAGACGGTGCGCGGCGCCAGCGCCGGCGACTGAGCCGCGACCGCCTGAGCCAAGGCAGCAGGGGCAGGACCGTCAGGTCCTGCCCCTGCTGCCTTCGCTATGCTTCGGCCCTCCTCGAGCTGACCGTCCTGCCTGGATGGAGCCACCGTTGCGCTGGGTCATCGACGTGCGGCGCCTCGCCGCGATCGACCTGTGGGGCCTGCACGGCCGCCCCCTGCGCCGCCGCCTGATCACCCTCGAGTTCGCCCTCGGCATCGTGCTGCCGATGGTGCTCGGGTCGGTCTGCCTGACCGCGCGGGCCCCGTTCACCCGGGTCATCGGCGCGTGGCTGGTCGGCATCGCCCTCAACTACGTCCCGCTGGCGTTCCACGCCTTCCGGCTGTCCCGGCGCGGCGCACTCGAGGCCGAGCTGGCCGGGGTCGACGCCCGCAGCGAGCTGCGCCGCTACAGCCGGCGCCAGTTCGTCATCGCCATCCCGCTGGCGCTGCTGGTCATGTCGTTCCTGCGACCGCCCCGCCCCTGAACGCCGGTATGCCGTGCCCCTCACCTGGTGAGGGGCACGGCATACCGGGGGAGCGTGTCGGCTCAGCCGTTCCAGGTGTAGCCGGTCGGCTGCTCGCCCAGGTCGACGATGGCGGCGACGGGGCCACCGCCCTCGGGGCCCTGGTGGGCGGCGGAGACGGAGACGAAGACCGCCGGGTCGCCGGTCACGGCCGCGGTGACGCCACCGACGCAGGACTTGATCTGGCGGTGCCAGTGCACGTCGGAGTCGTCGAGCATCGCGTTGCGGCGGCCGTGGACGGTGCCGTCCTGGCTGGCCTCGCACTTCAGGAAGACGTTGACCAGGCGGCCGTCGAGGTCCGAGGTGTGCGGGCGCTCGGGCAGGTCGAGGCCGGCGTCCTTGATCGCGGCCCAGATGCCGTCGGCGTCGAGGGCGTCGTTCATCACCGAGTGGCCGATGCGGTAGCGGCCGCCGACCCCGCGGGCGTTGCCCACGACGACGATCTGCGCCTGGTCGAGCTCGACGCCGGAGGAGCAGGAGGCGACCGAGGAGTACAGGTCGCGGTTGTGCATGACGTCCTCGTCGCTCGGCATCTCGATCTCGCCGAGGGCGACGGCGATGCCGAGGCCGGTGGTGCCGTTGGACAGGTCCATCGACTCGTGGGTGTGCTCGGTCCAGACCTGCTTGCCGCGAGCCTTGGCGTCGCGGATGGTGTGGATCGTCAGCAGCGGGGTCTTGGTCTGCACGTAGTGCACGTCGGCGACGTCGGTGATGCCGGCGCGCTCCATGGCGACCTTCACGCCGGCGGCGACCTTCTCGATCATGCCGGTGTAGCCGATCTCCTCGGGCAGGATCGGCTCGCTCATGGCGAACCCGACGGTGAGGCGCGGCTCGTCGGTCTGCACGGCCCTGGCCGGGTCCACGGTGGCGAAGATCGTGGCGTGGGGGCTGATCACGCCGTCGGTGCCGCCGGACCACACGATCGGGATCTGCTTGACCTGGTCGGCCGGGGCCCCCTTGGCGACGAGCACCTCACGGAACGCCCGGTCGGCGATGATCCGGGTGTAGTCGTTGACGCCGCCGTTGCCCTCGGTCTTGCCGATGATGGCGATGACGCGGTCGGCCTCCATCACGCCGTCGTCGATGAGCTTGGCCAGCTCGGAGGCGTCGGCCACGCTGTGGATCGGGACCTTGCGGACCTCAATGGCATCAGGCACGGGTGTCACCCTTCGTTCTCGGTGGGGTTCTGCGGTGTGGGGTTCTGTCCTGCGGGGTCGTGCGGCTTGGCGGGACGGCCCTCGATGACCGTCCCGTAGCTCCCGGTCACGGCCTTGTCGATCTGCTCCAGCGCGGTGATCACGGCGCGCGGGCCGCCGGACTCGACGAAGCGCAGCGCGGCCTCGACCTTGGGGCCCATCGAGCCGCTGGCGAAGTGGCCCTCACCGGCGATCTCGCGCATCTGCTCCAGGCTGACCACGCCGATCTCCTCGGCCTGCGGGGTGCCCCAGGCCTTGATGGCGTGGTCGACGTCGGTGGCGATGACGAGCACGTCGGCGTGCACCGACCGGGCCAGCAGCGCCGCGGTGAGGTCCTTGTCGATGACCGCCTCGACGCCGCGCACCGTGCCGTCCTCGGCGCGGACCACCGGGATGCCGCCACCGCCGGCCGCGACGACGACGTAGCCGGCCTCGATGAGGGTGAGCAGGGTGCCGGTCTCGAGCACCTCACGCGGCTCGGGCGAGGCGACGATGCGCCGCCAGCCCTTCTCGCCGCGGTCCTCCCAGAGCTGGCCGTGCTCGATCAGCGGCCTGGCCTGCTCGTAGGGCAGGAACCGGCCGACCGGCTTGGTGGGGTGGGTGAAGCCGGGGTCGTCGACGTCGACGCGGGTGCGCGTGACGATGGCGGCGACGGGGCGCTCGACCCCGCGCCGGGCCAGGCTGGCCTCGAGGGAGTTCATCACGGTGAAGCCGATCGTCGCCTGCGTCTGCGCCCCGCACCAGTCCAGGGAGACCGGCGGGACGACGGTGGCGGCCAGCTCGTTCTTGACCAGCAGGTTGCCGACCTGGGGGCCGTTGCCGTGGGTGATCACGACCTCGTGCCCGGCGGCGATGAGGTCGGCCACCGACTCCATGGCGGCGGCGATCGCGGCGCGCTGCGCGTCGGGGCTGGCGCTGCCGTCAGGGCCCGTCATGGCGTTGCCGCCGAGGGCGAGGAGGACCCGCACGGGCTGCACCTGCTTTCACCTGGGGCCGGCCGCGCGGGACGCGGACGGGCGATGCGGCGAGCCTACGGACGAACCACCAGACCCCGCGTTGGCAGACCCTGCCCAATGACCGCCCGCCTCTTGGCACTTGTACGCCGCGCGCCATGCCGCTTCTCCCCGCCGAGAGGGACGTTTCTCCGGGTTGGGAGGGCCAGAACACCGGAGGAACGTCCCTCTCGGCGGAAGGGTGGGGGTGGGAGTGGCGGCCTCAGCCGAGGCGGCGGTAGCGGGCCAGCCGGGCGGCGAGCCGCTCGGCCGGGTCTGCGCGCAGCAGCAGGCCCAGCTCGTGCTGCAGCACCTGCGACATCCGCGCGCAGAACTCGGCGGGCTCGTCCGCGGCGTCGGGGTGCTCGGCGACGATCCGGTCGACGATGCCCTCGCGCAGCAGGTCCAGCGACCGCACGCCCTGCGACGCGGCAAGGTCCGGCGCGTGGTCGGTGTCGCGGTAGAGGATCGCCGAGGCGCCCTCCGGCGGCAGCGGCGAGAGCCAGGAGTGCTGGGCGCAGATGACCCGGTCGGCCGGCATGAGCGCGAGCGCTCCGCCGCCGGTGCCCTGCCCGAGCAGCAGGCAGACGGTCGGCGCGTCGAGCATGACCAGCTCGGACAGGCAGCGCGCGATCTCGCCGGCCAGCCCGCCCTCCTCGGCCTCGCGGGACAGCGCGGCGCCCGCGGTGTCGATGACGCTGACCAGCGGCAGCTTGAGCTCCCGGGCCAGGCGCATGCCGCGGCGGGCCTCGCGCAGCCCGGCCGGGCCGAGCGGGTTCTCGAACGTCTGGTGCTTGCGGTCCTGGCCCAGCACGACGCAGGGCGCCCCGCCGAAGCGGGCCAGGGCGATGAGCAGCCCCGGGTCCTGCTCGCCCTGGCCGGTGCCGTGCAGCGGCACGACGTCGGTGGCGCCGAGCTTGAGCAGCGCCCGCACGCCGGGCCGCTCGGGCCGGCGCGAGCGCAGGATCGAGTCCCACGCGGGCAGGTCGGGCAGGTCCTCCCGGGGCAGCTCGGGCACCACGGGCAGGTCCTCGCGCGGGGCCATGAGCACGTTCAGCGCCCGCGAGGCGACCTCGGCCAGCGCCTCGACCGGCAGCACGGCGTCGATGAGGCCCTGCTCGAAGAGGTTCTCCGAGGTCTGCACACCCTCCGGGAACGGCGCGCCGTAGAGCGCCTCATAGACCCGCGGCCCGAGGAAGCCGACCAGCGCGCCCGGCTCGGCGACCGTGACGTGGCCGAGCGAGCCCCACGAAGCGAAGACGCCGCCGGTGGTGGGGTGGCGCAGGTAGACGATGTAGGGCAGCCCGGCGTCCTTGTGCGCCGCGATCGCCGCCGAGATCTTGACCATCCCGACGAAGGCGCTGGTGCCCTCCTGCATCCTGGTGCCGCCCGAGGTCGGGGCGGCGAACAGCGGCAGCCCCTCCCGGGTCGCCCGCTCGACCGCGAGCACCAGGCGCTCGGCGGCGGCCCGGCCGATCGAGCCGGCCAGGAACCGGAACTCGCCCAGCACCACGGCGACCCGACGCCCGCGCAGCCGGGCCGAGCCGGTGATGAGCGACTCGTCGGTGCCGGCCTTCTCCGCCGCGGCGGCGAGCTCGGCGGCATACGCGCTGCCCGGCTCGGCCACCGGCACCGGTGTGGTGTCCCAGCTCTCGAAGCTGCCCTCGTCGAGGACGGTCTCGATCAGCTCACGGGCGCCGAGGCGGCGGGTCACGACGCGGTGCCCTCGGCGTCGCGCTCGTCGAGCCAGGCCCGCACGCTGGCGTTGTGCTGGCCCAGGGCCGGTGGGGCGAGGTGCTCGGCCCGCCCCCCGGCATACAGGTTGTCGTCGAAGCGCAGCGGCGGCCCGGGCAGCTGGACCGTCCCGAGCACCGGGTGGTCCACGTCGATGACCAGCCCCTGGGAACGGGTCTGCTCCCACTCGTAGACGCGGTCCAGGGTGCGCACCTCACCCGCCGGTATGCCGGCCGCGGCCAGGGCGGGCAGCAGCTCGGCGAGCTTGCGGTCGGCGAAGGCGGCGTTGACCGCGTCCACGACGGCGTCGCGGTTGCCGACCCGCTCCCGGTTGGTGGCCATGCCCTCGGCGTCGGGGTCCAGCCCGAAGGCGGTGCAGAACTTGCGCCACAGGCCCTCGCTGCCGACGGCGATCTGCAGCATCCCGTCGGCGCAGGAGAACAGGCCGTAGGGGCAGATGCTCGGGTGGTGGTTGCCCTGGGCGCGGCCCACCTCGCCGGCGACGGTGTAGCGGGTGCCCTGGAAGGCGTGCACGCCCACGATCGCGGCCAGCAGGCTGGTCCGCACGACCCGGCCCCTGCCCGTGGTGGTGCGCTCGTGCAGGGCGGCGACGACGCCGTAGGCGCCGTACATCCCGGCGAGCAGGTCCCCGATCGGCACCCCGACGCGCGTGGGGTGGTCGGGGTCGGGGCCGGTCAGCGACATCAGGCCGGCCTCGCCCTGCGCGATCTGGT
The DNA here is from genome assembly GCF_006716205.1 of Oryzihumus leptocrescens. Lineage (GTDB taxonomy): Bacteria > Actinomycetota > Actinomycetes > Actinomycetales > Dermatophilaceae > Oryzihumus > Oryzihumus leptocrescens. The sequence goes on from NZ_VFOQ01000004.1 coordinate 5,953, forward strand.
CGTACCCGGCCCGGCCACCCTCCGGACCGTCGTGGCCGAAGCCACTGATCGAGAGGATGACCAGGCGCGGGTTGAGCTCGTGCAGCCGCTCGACGCTGAAGCCGAGCCGGTCGAGCACGCCGGGCCGGAAGTTCTCCAGCAGCACGTCGGCGTGGGTGACCAGCCGGGTCAGCGTCGCCACCCCGTCCTCGCTCTTGAGGTCGAGGGTGATCGACTCCTTGTTGCGGTTGCAGGACAGGAAGTACGTCGAGATCGGGTCGTCCTCGGGCCCGACGAACGGCGGGCCCCAGCCGCGGGTGTCGTCCCCGCCGCCGGGCGTCTCCACCTTGATGACCCGGGCACCGAGGTCGCCCAGCATCATCCCGGCGTGCGGGCCGGCAAGGGCGCGGGTGAGGTCGATGACGGTGGTGCCGTCGAGCGGTCCGGTCACGATGTCGGTCTCCTGTCGGTCTGCTGCGGTCAGAGCCAGTCGACGTCCGCGGCGGTGGCGCCGGCGGCCAGCGTGGCGTAGCCGGGTCCGCGGTCGAAGAACGGCTGCTCGCCGCGGTCGGCGCGGCGCTCGGCACGCAGGGCGTCGGACGCCGCGGTGTCGATCACCGGCTCGTCCTTGGTGCCCGTGGCCACGACGCCGTAGTCGGTGCGGGCGCCCTCGAAGGAGACCTTGCCCCACCTCAGGTCGCGCTGCACCTCGTCGTACGGCCGCTCGAGCGGGTCGCCCCAGCCGCCACCGCCGGTGGTGCGGATGCGGATGACCTCCCCGGCCTTCACCGGCTCGTGGTCGGCGAGGGCGTCGACCTCGCGCTCGTTCGGGCCGCCCGCGTCGATGGTCACCTGGAACGGCTTGCCCGCCTTGCCGCCCTTGACGCCCCAACAGGCCAGGATCGAGCGGTCGGCGATGGACATGAAGTTGGCGTCCTTGAGCATCCGGATCTGCTTCTCGTAGCCCAGGCCGCCGCGGTAGCGGCCCGCGCCGCCGGAGTCGACGGCCAGGCCGAGGCGCTCGACGAGGAACGGGAAGCGGCTCTCGGTGAACTCGGTCGGCAGGTTCCGCGAGTCCGGCACGACGTGGATGGTGTCCTCACCGTCGGCGTAGTACCGGCCGCCTGAGCCGCCACCCAGCACCTCACGCATGAGGTAGTCGTTGCCGTCGCGGTCGTGGCCGTAGACGCCGGTGTAGCGGATCGTCTCCTGGTCGGCGGGCATCTTGCCGTCGACGGCCTTGGCGATCACGCCAGCGAGCACGCCGAGCAGGCGCAGGATGACGAACGTCCGGGCGTTGGTCGGCGCCGGGAAGATCGGCGTGAGCAGCGTGCCCTTCTCGGGGAACTTCATCTCGATGAGCGGCACGATGCCCTCGTTGACGTCGAGCTCGGCCATCCGCTCGGGGGTGTCGGCGAGGTTGCGCAGGATCGGCGCGAGCCACTTCTTGAGGAAGTTGCCGTCGGCGTAGTCCCCGCAGTGGTTGATCGGGCCCTTGGCCTGCGGCGCGGTGCCGGTGAAGTCGATGACGATCTTCGGGCCGTTGCCGGGGCCGCCGGTGCTCGTCTTGGTCAGCGTGATCCGCTGGGTGTGCAGCCTCGGCTCGTCGACGCCGTCGTGTTCGGCGTAGTCCTCCCAGACGTACTCGCCGTCGGGGATCTTGGACAGGATCTCGCGGCGGTAGGTCTCGGTGGTCTTGTCGAGGATCGCGTCGAAGGCCGCTTCGACGGTCTCGCGGCCGTAGCGGTTGAACAGGTCCGACAGGCGCGCCGCGCCCATGAGGCAGGCGGAGCACTCGGCGTCGAGGTCGGCGGCGAGGGACTCCGGCATACGGCTGTTGCGCGTCATGATCTTCAGCGCGGCCTCGTTGGGCACGCCGGCGTCCCACAGCCGGATCGGGGGCACCATCAGCCCCTCCTCGTAGACGCTGGTCGCGCCGGAGGGCATCGAGCCGGGGCAGGCGCCGCCGATGTCGTCGTGGTGGCCGAAGGCCTGCACGAACGCGACGACCTCGCCCTGGTGGAAGACGGGGACCGTGACGCACAGGTCCGGCAGGTGACCGATGCCGCCCTCGGACTCGTAGACGTCGTTGTGGAAGAACACGTCGCCCTCGCGCATGGTCTCGAGCGGGTAGTCGCGGGCGACCGGGTGGACCAGGGCGCTGTACGAGCGGCCGGTCAGCTTGCGCAGCCGCCGGTCGTGGATGCCGGCGCGGAAGTCGTGCGCGTCGCGGATCATGGGCGAGCGGGAGGTGCGCGCGATGGCGGTCTCGACCTCCATCTCGACGCTGGCCAGGGTGCCCTCGACGATCTCCAGGACGATCGGGTCGACGTTGAGGGCCGGGGTGTCGGTCACAGCGGTCACTTCGCGCTCTCCTTGGTGATCACGAGGTTGCCGTACGCGTCGACGCGGACGGTGAAGCCGGGGTGGACGGGCACGGTCGAGCCGAACTCCTCGACGATGACCGGCCCGGCGACCTCGTCGCCGGCCCGCAGGTCGGGGCGCCAGTAGATGCCGGCGTCGACGTAGCCGTCGGCGGGGTCGAAGCAGACCGGGCGGGTGCCGGTGCGGGCGCGCTCGACGGAGTCGGCGGCCCCCTCGATCTCGGCCAGCTCGGGCCGGGTGATCGGGCCGATGCCGGTGACGCGCAGGTTGACCCACTCGACCTGCTGGCGCGGGTCGTCGCGGAAGTCGTAGCCGTAGAGGCCCTTGTGCGCGTCGTGGAACGCGGTCGCCACCGTCTCGGCGAAGGCGGCGTCCACTGCGCCCTCGGGGGCGTTGACCCGCACCTCGAAGGCCTGGCCGAAGTAGCGCAGGTCGACGGTACGCACGTAGCGGTGGTCGGCCCGGGCGAAGCCCTCGGCGTCCAGGGCCTCGGCGGCGCGCTCGGTCAGCTCGGCGAAGGTCTTCTCCACGCCGGCGAGGTCGAGCGCGGCGTGCTTGGCGACGGCGGTCTGCACGTAGTCGTTCTTGACGTCGACGGTGAGCAGGCCGAACGCCGAGACGTTGCCCGGGTTCTGCGGCACGACCACGCCGGCGAGGTCGAGGATGTCGACCAGGCGGCAGGCCAGCAGCGAGCCGGAGCCACCGAACGTCGCGAGCATGAAGTCGCGCACGTCCAGGCCGCGCTTGACCGAGATCTGGCGCAGCGCGTTGGCCTGGTTCCACGCGGAGATCTCGAGGATGCCGGCGGCGCACTCGTCGGGGGACAGGCCGAGCCGCGCGGCCAGGGCCTCGATGCCGGCCTTCGCGGCGACGGCGTCCAGCGGGATCTCGCCGCCGAGCAGGTGGGCCGGGATCCGGCCGAGCATGACGTGGGCGTCGGTGATGGTCGGCTCGGTGCCGCCCTTGGCGTAGCAGAGCGGGCCCGGGTCCGCGCCGGCCGACTTGGGGCCGACCTTGAGCGTGCCCTCGGGGGAGATCCACGCGATGGAGCCGCCGCCCGCGCCGACGGTGACGACGTCGATCATCGGGATCTTGGACGGGTAGGCCCCGACCGTGCCCTCGGTGGTCAGGGTCGGCTCGCCGCCGAGGACCACGGACACGTCGGTGGAGGTGCCGCCGCCGTCGCAGGTGAGGACCTTGTCGAAGCCGGCCTTGCCGGAGATCAGCGCGGCACCGAGCGCGCCGGCGGCCGGGCCGGACAGCACCGTGGTGATCGGCTGGTGCACGACCTCGTCGGCAGAGAGCACGCCGCCGTTGGACTTCATGATGTAGAAGGGGATCGAGTCCCGGTCGGCCGAGGCGGCGCCCGTGAATTCGTCCAGGCGGGTCTTGATGTTGGAGACGTAGCGGGACACCTTCGGCTTGACCGCGGCGTCGACCAGCGTGGTCATCGAGCGCTCGTACTCACGGTACTCCCGCAGCACGTCGCTGGAGATCGAGATGACCGCCTCGGGGTGCTCGCGCTGCAGGATCTCCCGCATCCGCAGCTCGTGCTCGGGGTTGGCGTAGGCGTGCAGGAAGCACACGCCGATCGTGGTGATGCCCTGGTCGCGGAACCAGCGGGCCACCTGCGCCGCGCCCCCTTCGTCGAACGGGCGGACCTCGTTGCCCTCGAAGTCGAAGCGGCCCTCGACGGTCTTGACCAGGTCGGCCGGCACGATCCGCGGCGGCTTCACCCAGAAGTAGGAGTTGCCGTAGCCGTCCGGCACCGCCTGGCGGGCGATCTCGAGGATGAACTCGTAGCCCGCGGAGGTGATGAAGCCGAGCTGCTCGACCTTGCCCTCGAGCAGCTGGTTGGTGGCCACCGTGGTGCCGTGGCAGACGGCGGTGACGTCCGCGCCGGTCGCGCCGAGCAGGTCGAGGACCTTGTGCACGCCGTTGATGAAGCCGTCGGCCGGGTTGGCCGGGGTCGACGGCGTCTTGGTCGTGATCAGCGCGCCGGAGTCCTCGTCGAAGGCGACGACGTCGGTGAACGTGCCGCCGGTGTCGATGCCGATGCGGATGCGACGTGGGGTCTGCGTCATGGCGTTCCTCGGGCGGGAGAGGTGGGAGCTGGCGGGGCGCCGGGCGAGCCGGCGGTGCCCTCGATTCAACTCGCGCCGCCACCCCGCGTCCCTGTCAGAACCTGCCAAGACCCTTGGCAGATCTTCATGCACACCTCGGGTATGCCGTGTCCGCGCCTCCCGAGCGACCCCTCACCCCCGCGCGAAGCCCCATCCGAGCGCACCACATCCGTCGAATCGGCCGCGAGTACGCGGCCATTCGACGGATGTGGTGCGTTCGGTCGAGGAGGTGGGGGTGGGGCTGCTCAGACCTGGAGGTGGGGGAAGCTCGACGCGGCGGGGCGCTCGAGGTCCTCGCGGTAGTTGCGGATCAGGTCCAGGTTGCGGTCGGCCAGGTGGTCGAAGCCCTGGCCGACGCTGGAGCCGGGGGTCAGCGAGCGCAGGGCCTCGTCCGGGTCGAGCCGGGCGACCACCCAGGACTCGTGCGTGGCGGCCTTGGCGGCGATGTGCGCGATCGGCGTGATGATGTGGCTGTTGCCGAAGTAGAGCACCCCGGCCGGGTCGGTCCCGGTGGCGTTGGCGCCGATGACGTAGACGTGGTTGTCGTAGGCCCGGGCGCGGCTGGTCAGCTCCCACACGTCGGCGCTGCGCAGCAGGGCCGACGGTCGGCAGATGACCTCGGCGCCCTGCACCGCCTGGATGCGGGTCAGCTCGGGGTAGTCGCCGTCGAAGCAGATGATCATGCCGATCCGGCCGAGCTCGGTGTCGACGACGGTGACCGTGTCGCCGGGGGTGACCCAGCCGCCGCGCGAGCGGATCTCGGTGCAGAACGGGTGGGTCTTGCGGTAGACGCCGAGCAGCGAGCCGTCCGGGCCGATGAGGGCGCTGGAGTTGTAGACGACCCCGCGCTCCTCGCCCCGCTCGTAGGTGCCGACGCAGACGTGCACGCCGAGGCGGGCCGCCGCGGCCTGGATCGGCTCGATCACCGGCCCGGGCAGCCCGGAGACGAGGTCCCACAGCTCCTCGGGCGTGCAGTCCGGGGTGAAGCCCGTGGTCGCCGACTCCGGCAGCACCACGAGCTCGGCCCCGGTCGCCTCGACGCAGCGGGTCAGCCAGTCGACGCACTTCTCGACGTTGGCCTTGACCGCGTCGGGGGACAGCGGCCCGGTCACGGGCGCGATCTGGACGGCGGCAGCGGTGAACGCGCGCATGTCAGTGCCTCCCGGCGACGATGCCGACGGCCACGCCGGCGAGGGCGATGGCCGCTCCGACCACCGTCCCGATGAGGAAGTCCCGGCCGGTGAACCCGGCCCGGGCGGCAGGTGCCGGCGCGGCATACACGGCCCCGGTCGGCGCACCGGGCGCAGCCGGCGCACCGACGACGGCCGCCTCGGGCACCGCCCCGGCGGGCACCGGCACCGCCACGCGGACCCCGGCGATGTCGTTGTCGACGGCGGTGAAGAACTGGCCGGCCATCTTCTTGGCCACGCCGGTGAGCATGCGCTGCCCGACGCCACCGATGGCCCCGCCGACGACCGCGTCGGCGTCGTAGGTCAGCGCGGTGCCGCCGGTGGCGGACTGCTCGAGCAGCACCTTGACGTCGGCGCTGACCGTGCCTGGCCCGCCCGCCCCGGAGGCCTTGAGCACGAAGGAGCCGGGCGGGTTCTGCTCGGTCAGGGCCACGTCACCCTCGTAGGTGCCCTTGATGGAGGCCACGCCCGCGGTGATCGTCATCTTGTAGGCGTCCGGGCCCACCTCGCGCAGCTGCTGGCAGCCCGGCAGGGTGCGGGCGAGGACGGCGGGGTCGTTGAACGCGGCCCAGACCTGGTCGACGGGGGCGTTCAGCGTGGCTGATCCGGAGATCTTCATCGGCGGGTTTCCTCGTTCTCTCAGGCCGTGGGGGCGGTCGTGGTGGTGCGGGAGCCGCGGCGCAGGCCAGGCAGCTCACCGGCGGCGTGGCGGTGGCGCAGATCCCACAGCTCGGTGGGGGAGATCGGCATCGAGGTGATCGGGAAGCCCTCGGCGTCCTCGATCGCGCTGGCGATGACGGCGGTGACGGGGATGCACCCGGCCTCGCCGGCGCCCTTGATCCCCAACGGGTTCAGCGGGCTCGGCGTCTCGAGGTGGTCGGTCTCGACGTGCGGCACCTCGGAGGCGTAGGGCATGAGGAAGTCCATGAACGAGGCGTTGAGCAGCTGCCCGGCCTCGTCGTAGGCCATCCGCTCGTACAACGCGCCGCCGACGCCCTGCGCGACGCCGCCGTGCACCTGTCCCTCGACGATCATCGGGTTGATCATCCGCCCGCAGTCGTGGATGACGCAGTAGCGCAGGATCGTGATCTCCGCGGTCTGCGGGTCGGTCTCGACGATGGCGGCGTGCATGCCGTTGGCGAAGGTCGCCCGCGGCGGGGAGTAGAAGTCCTTGCCCTCCAGGCCGGGTTCCTCGTCGTCGGCCACCGGCGGCTTGTCCATGTCGGGCGTGCCGGCGAACTGCGTTGCCGCCTTGGCGGACTCGTCGAAGGCGTAGCGGAGCGGGTTGGACAGCACCGCGATCGTGGACAGCGCGACCTGGGCCTCCGGGTCGCCCTTGACGCGCACGATGCCGTCGACGATCTCGAGGTCACCGGGGTCGGCCTCGAGCGCTTCTCCGGCGATCCGCAGCGCCTTCTCCCGCACGTTGCGGGCGGCGAGCGCGATCGCGTTGCCGCTCATCACCGCCGCCCGGGAGGCGAACGTGCCCACGGCGTACTGGAACCGGCGGGTGTCCCCCGTGGTGACGTGCACGTCCTCCATCCGCACGCCGAGCTCCTCGGCGACGATCTGGGCGAACACCGTCTGGTGGCCCTGGCCCTGGCTGGTCAGGCCGGTGGAGACGTTGACCCGTCCGGTGGTCTCGATCTGGATGTGGCCGCCCTCGTAGGGCCCGACGCCGGTGCCCTCGACGTAGCAGCCGATCCCCAGCCCGACGCGCCGCCCGGCCGCCTCGGCCTCCGCCCGGTATGCCGCGAAGTCGTCCCAGCCCACGAGCTCCTTGAGCTTGGCCAGGCTGGCGGGGAAGTCGCCGGAGTCGTACATCAGCGGCCGGCCGTCCTGGAACAGCAGCCCGTGGTCGTAGGGCATCTCCTCGGGCTGGATGAAGTTGGTGCTGCGCACGTCGGCGCGGTCCTTGCCCAGGTAGTCGGCGATGGCGTCCATGGTGCGTTCCATCGCGTAGACGCCCTGCGGGCGGCCGGCGCCGCGGTAGGGCGTGACGATCACCGTGTTGGTGAACAGCGACCAGAACTCACACTTGTACGCGCCGGGCTTGTAGGGGCCGAGCAGCTGGGTGGAGGTGATGATCGGGACGATGATCCCGTAGGGCGTGTAGGCCCCGTTGTCGTGCCACAGCTTCACCGACAGGCCGAGCACCCGGCCCTCGTCGTCGAAGCCGACCTCGACGTCCTGGAGCTGTCCGCGCTCGTGCGCCGAGGAGATGAAGTGCTCGCGCCGGTCCTCGACCCACTTGACGTCGGCGTCGAGGCGCCGGGCCGCCCACGGGACCAGGACCTCCTCGGGCCACGGGTGCATGATCTTGACCCCGAAGCCGCCGCCCACGTCGGGGGCGATGCACTCGACCTTGGCCAGCGGCATACCGAGCTTGGCCGCGACCGCGGCCCGCACGCCCGTGGACGTCTGGGTGGAGGAGTAGATGCGCAGGCTCTGCTCGTCGCTGTCCCAGCGGGCGTAGACGCCCTTGCCCTCCATCGGCATGCAGGCGCTGCGCTCGATCTCCAGGGCCAGGGTGAGCCGGTGCGGGGCGGCCGCGATCGCCGCCGCGGTGTCGCCGACCTCCTGGACCATGTGCGCCGCGACGTTGCCCGGTGCCTCCTCGTGCACGAGCGCCTCGCCGGAGCGGGCGGCCTCGATGCCGACGACGACGGGCAGCTGCTCGTACTCCACCCGGATCCGCTCGCAGGCGTCCTCGGCGACGTAGCGGTCGGTCGCCACCACCATGGCCACCGGCTCGCCGACGTGGTTGACCAGCTCCGGGGCCAGGGCGTAGCCGGTCATCGGGTTGGTCAGCGTGGGGTGCGGGATGAGCAGCGGCAGGCGCTCGGCGGTCTTGCCGTCGAGGTCCTCGTAGGTGTAGATCGCGACGACGCCCTCGACGTCGATCGCCTCGGAGACGTCGATGTCGGTGATCCGGGCGTGCGCGTAGGGGCTGCGCACGAACGCCGCGGCGAGCGCGTCGTGGCCGAGGTCGTCGAGGTAGCGGCCGTTGCCGGTGACCAGCCGCGGGTCCTCCGTGCGGTGGACCGGGGCGCCGAACATCCGCGTGGTCATGCGCCCGCCTCCCGCTCGTGGGTGATCTCGGCCGCGCGCAGCACCGACTTCACGATGTTCTGGTAGCCCGTGCAGCGACAGAGGTTGCCCGAGATGCACTCGCGCGCCTCGGCCTCGGTCGGGTCCGGGTTCTCCTGCAGGTATGCCGTGATGGTCGTCAGGAAGCCGGGGGTGCAGAAGCCGCACTGCAGGCCGTGGCACTCGGTGAACGCCTGCTGCACCGGGCTCATCTGCTCCGCGTCGGGAGCCAGGCCCTCGACCGTCGTGATCTCGTGGTCCTGGGCGGTGACCGCGAACATCAGGCAGGAGCGCATCGGCTGGCCGTCGACGAGGACCGTGCAGGCGCCGCAGACGCCGTGCTCGCAGCCGACGTGGGTGCCGGTCAGGCGCAGGTCGTGGCGCAGGAAGTCCGAGAGCAGGCGCCGCGCCGGGGCGGTCGCGGTGCGGGCGACGCCGTTGACGCGCAGCGTGATCTCGAGCTGCTGCTCGACGGTCGAGGTGGTGTCGGTCATCGGGACTGGCCTTCGAGAGCGGTGGCCGCGGCCTCGGTGAGGACGCGGGTGGTCAGGACGCCGGCGAGCATGCGGCGGTAGTCGGCGGTGGCGTGGATGTCGCCGTCAGGGTCGACGTGGTCACGGGCCATCTCGGCGGCCTTGACCCAGTCGACGTCGGCGACCTCCCGCCCGGCGAAGGCCTCGGTCAGGTCGAGGACGTCCGGGGTGGGCGTGACCGAGACGAACGACGCGCGCACGCTGGTGACCACGCCGTCGGTGAGCGTGACTGCCGCGGCGACCCCGGCGAGGGCGTAGTCACCGTGGCGCCGGGCGCTCTCGGCGAACGCCGTGCCGGTGCCGGCCGGGAAGCGCCCGAAGCGGACCCCGGTCGCCATCTCGCCCTCGGTGAGGCAGGACTCCAGCGGGCCGAGGAAGAAGTCCGCGGCCGCGATCTCGCGGGTGCCTGCGGCACTGGCCGCCTCGACATACCCCTGGGTCAGGGCGAGGACGGCCGGCATCTCGCCGGAGGGGTCGGCGTGCGCGATCGAGCCGGTGGTGGTGCCGCGGTTGCGGATCGCGGGGTGGGCCACGTTGCGCAGGGCCTGGCGGAGCAGGGGGTTGGCGGCGAAGGCACCGTCGTGGCGCTCGAGCAGGGCGTGGCGGACCAGCGCACCGATCCGCACCGCGTCGTCGGTGACCTCCACGGTGTCCAGCCCGGCGACCCGGTTGATGTCGACGAGGTGGCCCGGCGCGGCGAGGCGCATGTTGAGGATGGGGATGAGGCTCTGGCCGCCGGCGAGGACCTTGCCGTCGTGCCCGACCTCGGCCAGGACCGCGACCGCCTCGGCGACGCTGCGAGGCGCGTGGTGGACGAAGGGGGAGGGCTTCACCGTGACGATCCTGCCTTGCGTGGTGGGGTGTGGATATGGGACGGGCTCACCGCTGCGGGCGAGTGATGTTGGCAACTTCTGCCGTCAATCCTGCCCCCGAATGGCACGTGGGCCACGCCGATCCCGAAGATCGGCGCGGCCCACGTGGGGGTGGTGCTCGGTCAGGGCTTGTGGTGCTCCGTGGGAGCGACGTCCTCGTCGCGGTAGAGCGGCGCGGACTCCTCGCCACCGGGCTCGTTTTCCACCGCGACATTGCCGACTGCGATCACGGCCCCGTCGGCGCGGGCGCGCAGGTCCGGCGTGGCCAGGGCCCGGGCAAGGTGGTAGGCGCCGATGGTGACGATCGTGCCGAGCGCGATGCCGGAGAGGGTGAAGGACTTGGTGAACACCAGGCTCGTGTTGCCGATGCCGATGATGATTCCGGCGGCGATGGGCACCAGGTTGAGCGGGTTGCCGAAGTCGACGTTGTTCTCCTTCCAGATCTTCGCGCCGAGCAGGCCGATCATGCCGTAGAGGACGACCGTGATGCCGCCGAGCACCCCACCGGGGGTGGCCGAGACCATCGCGCCGAACTTGGGCGAGAAGCCGAACAGGATCGCCACGGCCGCGGCGACGAAGTAGGCCGCGGTGGAGTAGACGCGGGTGGCCGCCATGACGCCGATGTTCTCGGCATAGGTCGTGGTCGGGGAACCACCGATGGAGGTCGCGATGACTGTGCCGACGCCGTCCGCGGCGATCGCTCGGCCCATCACCGGGTCGAGGTCGTGGCCGGTCATCTCGGCGACCGCCTTGACGTGGCCGGTGTTCTCCGCGATCAGCGCGATCACGGCCGGCAGCACCAGGAGGATGAAGGCGATGTTGAAGCTCGGCAGGTGCCAGCCGACGACACCGGTGGCGGCGTCCGTGTGCGGCGGGAAGCCGAACCACGGGGCGCTCTTGACGCCGTCCCAGTTGACCCGCCAGTGCGTGTCGACCTTGCCGGCCGCCGCGTTGTAGGAGGTGATCTGGCCGAAGCCCCGGTCGAAGAGCCACGACAGGACGTAGCCGAGGATCAGGCCCAGGAAGATGGAGATGCGGCCGATGAACCCGCGCAGGCCCACGCTCATGGCGATGACTGCCACCATGACGATGAGGGCGATCCACTGGTCCTGCGGCCAGTAGATGCTGGCCACGACCGGGGCGAGGTTGAACCCGATCAGCATGACCACGGCGCCGGTGACGACCGGGGGCAGCACCTTGTGCACCACGGCCGAGCCGAGGAAGTGGATCGCCACGCCGACCAGCGCCAGCACCGCGCCGGCGACGAGGATCGCCCCGGTGACGCTGGGGGCGATGACCGCGGCGTTGGCCTTGGGGTTGCTGGCCTTGATCTGCAGGCCGATGGCCACGACGCCGCCGACGAAGGAGGCGCTGGTGCCGAGGTAGCTCGGCACCTTGCCGTTGACGATCAGCAGGAAGCAGATCGTCGCGATGCCGCTCATCAGGATCGCGAGCTGAGGGTTCAGCCCCATGATCAGCGGGAAGACGAACGTGGCGCCGAACATCGCGACCACGTGCTGAGCTCCGAGTCCTACGGTCTTCCCCCACGAGAGCCGCTCATCGGGCGCCACGACGTCGGTCGGACCCATGATCCGTCCGTCACCGTGCAGTTTCCAACCCAACGCCATCAGGTCCTCCTTGTATGCGCCACAGGGTGTGGCACGGGTCACGCCGGGCGGCGCGATGCGTGAACGCTAGGCCCAGCGTGGAGGCGCCGCTTGGTGATTTGTTGACAGTCACACGGCGTGTCGGTTGGTCACAGTTGCGGCCCGGAGGGACGAATCGGCTCAGATCCCACGCATCTGGACGACCTGCAGTGCCAGCGACAGGGTCAGGCGCAGGTTGGGGTCGCTGGTGAACGGGCCGAGCATCCGCTCCAGCTTCACGATGCGGTAGCGCAACGTGTTGTAGTGGAAGTGCAGGATCCGCGCCGTCTCGGCCACGTTGAGGTTGGTGTCCAGCAGCACCGAGAGGGTGGTGCGCAGGTCGGCGTTCTCCGGGGTGTCGTTGGTGACCAGCTCGCCGAGCGCCTCGGCCACGAAGCTGCGCAGCTCGGCGGTGTCGGGCACCAGGGACAGCAGGCGGAAGATGCCCAGGCCGTCGAAGTGCGTCAGGGCCGAGGGGCCGTGCATCTGCCGGCCGACGCTGACCGCCTTGCACGCCTGCTCATAGGCCTGGGGCAGCTGGTCGGCGGAGTCGATCGGCCGGGAGATCCCGGTGGAGAAGGATCGCCGCCCACCGCCGCCGTCACCGCTGACGACGCGCACCATCTCGCGCACCGTTCGGCTGATCGACTCGGTGTCGGCGTCGTCGGGGACGCCGAGCACGCTGACGACCTCCTGGCTGAAGCCGACCACGGGGGCCCGCTCGTCGCGGACCCGGACCACCTGGTGCCACGCGGTGGCGAACCGGTCCTGCAGCGAGCGGACCTCGTCGCGGCTCAGCCCGCGCGGGGTGGCGTGCGGGTCGGTCTCGGCGACCACGACCACCATCCGGCGGCCGATGTCCCAGCCGAGGGAGTCGGCGTGCGCGGTGACCCGCTCGGCCGTGCCGGCCCGCCCGGCGAGGGCGTCGCGCAGGAAGTCGGCCTGGTACTTGCTCTCGACCGCCGAGACCGCCTGGGCCTTGGTGATGGCCAGCGCCGCGACGGTGGCTGCCCGCTCGAGGGTGTGGACGTCGTCGGGGGTCAGCTCGTGGCTGGCGTTGAACGCCACGAGCCGGCCGTGGTCCAGCGCGCCGGCCACGATCCGCACCACCGCCCGCCGGGCCCGGTCCCCACCGGGGGTCCGGGCCCCCACCGGCTCGCCCTCGACGAGGAACCGGCCCGTCGGGTCGAAGCAGTCCAGCGCCAGCGCGCCGGCGAGGTCCTCGTCGGTGGCGCCCGCACTGGCGCGCACCCGGCCGTCCGCGGTGGTGACCATCACCGCGCCGCCGAGGATGCCGGCGAGCTCCTCGCACAGCCGGTCCAGGCCGCCGCCGGTGAGCACGATCTGCACCAGCGCCCGGTGGGCGTCCTCGGCCCGGGCGAGCATCGCCGCCTGCCGGTTGAGCACCTCGGTCAGGACCTGGTTGATGATGTCGTCGAACCCGACGTCGTCGGGCAGCGCGATGACCGGCAGGCCGAGCCGGTCGGCCTCCTCCAGCATCGCCGCGGGCAGCTCGGACAGGTAGCGGCCGAGCTTGACCGCGATACCGGCCAGCCCGCGCGCGGCGAGCTCGCTGACGAGCACGGGGAGGCTGTGCGGCACCCCGCGCAGGGGGTAGCCGGTGGTGAGCAGCAGCTCCTGGGGCTTGACCCAGGGCAGGATGTCCGGCACCTCCATCACGTTGAGGCGGCTGACCAGCCGGTCGAGCCCGGCGTGACCGGCCAGCACCCGCGCCCCGCGCAGGCACTCCAGCTCCAGGACGGTGCCCAGGCTCAGCCCGGGACCGGGCACCCCCAAGGCGCCGTGCGCTGGCAACTCCCGGTCAACAAGGGCCGAATCCTTGGCAACATTGCCCATGCTCGGGACTGTACCCGCGGCGTTAGCGTCGCCGAAGGGCACCCACGACCCACCGGTGGCGCGCGGGGCCCGGACGCCCGCCGGTCCCGACAGGACAGGAACTCCCCGTGACGCCTCAGGCTCCGCCGCCTTCGATGCTCGGCGCCGCCTCACCCCTCACCTGGGACCTGCTCGCCGGCCGGGAGCGGGAGGCCACGGTCCTGGCGGCCTTCCCCACCGCGGTCTACCTGCGTGCCGGGGACCACCACGAGGTGCTCCCCGTCGTCTCGAGCGACGCGCTGATGCTGCCCACCGCGCTGCGCCTGCCGCTGCCGGCTGACGACCTGGTCTGGGGCCTCGCCGCGGGCGACACCGTCACCCTGGGCCGGGGGATGCTGCGCCTGCCCGGGTGGGGGATCCGGGTGGTCCGGCAGTGGCGCCCGGCGCAGGTCCGCCCCCTCACCCACCGGGTCCCCGGGCACCTGCTCCTGGCCGCGGCAGGAGTGATGGCGCCGGGCGGGCTCGACGCCGACCTCGCCGACCGGGCCGGTTTCACCCTGCGCGCCGCCCTTCGCGGCGACGCGGCGACGGCCACCTCCCTGGTCGACGGCCTGGTCGGGTCCGGGCGTGGCCTGACCCCGAGCGGTGACGACGCGCTGTGCGCGGTCCTGCTCGTGCTCCACGGCGTCGGCTCGCTGACCGGCCTGCGGGTCGCGTCCGCCGCCACCTCCGCCCGCCGGCACGCCACGACCAGCCTGTCCGCGTCGCTGCTCGACGCGGCCGCCGGAGGGTATGCCGTCCCGCAGGTCGCCGCGCTCGTCACCGCCGCGCTGCGCGGCGACGAGACCGCGACGGCGACCGCCCTCGAGGACGTGCTGGCCATCGGCCACTCCTCCGGGCGCGACCTCGCCGCCGGCCTGGCCGGCTGCCTGCGCGTCCTCGCCCTGCTGCCCCACGCCGTGCCGCGACCCGCGGCACCCGAACACGCACCCGAACCCGCTGGAAGGGACCTCCCGTGACCGATCTTGTCGAGGTGCGCCGCGGCGCCTACTACGACTCGGTGAGCCTGATGCAGGTCTCCCGGGCCGTCGGTGCGGCCCCGGGCGTCAGCGCGGCGCTCGTGGCCATGGCCACCGAGCTCAACACCGACCTCCTGGCTGGCATGGGCTTCACGCTCGGCGAGCCGGTGGGCCCCAACGACATGCTCGTGGCGATCCGGGGCGAGGACGAGGCCGCCGTCGACGCCGGCCGCTCGGCCCTGGACGCCGCGCTGGCGGGCCTGAAGGCCGCCGGAGCCCAGGCCGGCGGGTTCGGCGACGCCCCGCCGCCGCGCACCCTCGGCTCGGCCGCCGCGGTCACCGGCGCCAACCTGGCGCTGATCTCGGTCCCGGGCCGCAACGCCTTCGTCGACGCCATGGACGCGGTCCGCTCCGGGATGTCGGTCGTGCTCTTCTCCGACAACGTCGGCGTCGAGGAGGAGGTCGCGCTCAAGGACGCCGCCCGGGAGGCCGACGTGCTGGTCATGGGTCCCGACTGCGGCACCGCAGTCGTCGGCGGCGTGGCCCTGGGCTTCGCCAACGCTGCCCGCGCCGGCTCGGTCGGCCTCGTCGCGGCCTCCGGCACCGGCGCCCAGCAGGTCATGTGCCTGCTCGACGCCGCCGGCGTCGGGATGAGCCACTGCCTCGGCGTGGGCGGGCGCGACCTGTCCTCCACCGTGCAGGGACGCTCCACCCGGCAGGCCCTCGCCGCCCTGGCCGCCGACCCGGCCACCGAGTCGGTCATCGTCGTCTCCAAGCCCCCGGCCGCCGAGGTGCTCGAGGACGTCCAGGCGTATGCCGCGTCGCTGGGCAAGCCGGTCCACTGGGCCACCCTGGGCGCGGGCCGCCCCGACCTCACCGCGGCCGTGGAGGCCGCACTGGAGGGCGAGGGGCACGGCATACCGCAGTGGCCGAGCTGGCCGGCCCCCACCCAGGAGTCGCCGGTGCCCGGTGCGCTGCGCGGGCTGTTCTGCGGCGGCACCCTGGCCGACGAGGCGATGCTGGTCGCCGCCGAGGTCCTCGGGCCGATCCGGTCCAACATCCCGCTGTCGCCCGAGCTGGCCCTGGGGCCGGACCTGCGCAGCGACTCCCACCTGGTCATCGACTTCGGCGACGACGGCCTGACCCAGGGCCGGGCGCACCCGATGATCGACCCGTCGCTGCGGCTGGAGCGGATAGCCGCCGAGGGCGCCGACCCGACCTGCGGGGTCCTGCTGCTCGACCTCGTCCTGGGCTTCGGCTCGCACAGCGATCCGGCGGGGGAGCTCGCCGAGGCCGTCGAGGGCGCGCGCAAGGCCGCCGCCGACGGGGGCCGCGCGCTGCCCGTCGTGGTGTCCCTGACGGGTGTCGAGTCCGACCCGCAGGGCCTGAGCGCCTGCGCGAAGACGCTGCAGGCGGCCGGCGCGTCGGTGTTCCTGTCCAACGCCCAGGCCACGCGCCACGCCCTGTCCCTGCTCGCCGACGCCCAGGCCTGAGAAGGAGTTTCGATGACCGACACCACCACGCCCCTGCACGGCCTGCTGTCCGGCGAGCCCTCTGTCGTCACCGCCGGCGTCGGGCTGTTCGCCGACGCGCTGCGCGCCCAGGCGGCACAGGTCACCGAGGTCGACTGGCGTCCCCCGATGGACGGCACCGAGGCCGACCTGGCCCGGGTCATGGCCGACCCGCGCCGGGAGGAGGCCAACCGCACCGCCGTCTCCCGGCTTCTGGCCGCCGGCGCCGAGCTGGTCGACGTGCGCCCGGCCAGCGAGGCCCTGGGCATGGAGAAGGGCGTCTTCTTCCACGCCGGCCCGCCGATCACCTGGGACCGCGCGTCCGGGCCGCTGAAGGGCGCGCTCATCGGCGGCATGCTCTTCGAGGGCCTGGCCGACAGCCCCGAGGAGGCCGAGAAGCACCTGGCCTCCGGTGACGTCACCCTCGACCCCTGCCACCACCACCACGCGGTCGGCCCGATGGCCGGTGTGGTCTCGCCGTCGATGTGGATGTTCGAGCTGCGCGACCCGGTGCACGGCGGTCGGGCCTGGTGCTCCCTCAACGAGGGGCTGGGCAAGGTGCTGCGCTACGGCGCCTACGGCCCCGAGGTCATCGAGCGGCTGCAGTGGATGGCCAACGTGCTAGGGCCGTTGCTGCAGAAAGCGGTTCGCGCCCACGGGCCGGTGGACATCAAGGCGATCATCGCCCAGATGCTGCAGATGGGCGACGAGGGCCACAACCGCAACCGGGCCGGGACGCTGATGTTCCTGCGCGACATCCTGCCGTCGCTGATCACCGCTGATGCCCCCTCCTCCGACATCGCCGAGGCGGTGCGCTTCATGGGTGCCAACGACCACTTCTTCCTCAACCTCGACATGCCGGCCTGCAAGCTGGCCACCGACGCGGCGCGGGACGTGCCCGGCTCGACCATGGTCGTGACGATGGCGCGCAACGGCACCGACTTCGGCATCCAGGTCTCAGGCACCGGCGACGAGTGGTTCACCGGGCCGGCCAACACCCCGGAGGGCCTGTTCCTGGGCTCCTACGGACCGGAGGACGCCAACCCCGACATCGGCGACTCGGCGATCACCGAGACCGCGGGCATCGGCGGCTTCGCCATGGCGGCGGCCCCGGCGATCGTGCGCTTCGTCGGCGGCGACGTGCCGCTGGCGCTACGGGCGACCCGGTCGATGTACGAGATCACGCTGGACGAGCACCCCTCTTTCCAGGTGCCGATCCTGGAGTTCCGCGGCACCCCGAGCGGCATCGACGTCACCAAGGTCGTGCGCACCGGGATCCTGCCGCAGATCAACACCGGCATGGCCGGGGCGGTCGCGGGCACCGGGCAGGTCGGCGCCGGCCTGGTCACCCCGCCGGAGCAGTGCTTCCCGGCCGCGCTGGCCGCGCTGGCCAAGGCGGTGCCGGACACCGTCTGACCTCCCTTTGCGCAAGTTGGGGCTGCTGAGGCCCGGGATTCCCGGATCACAGCAGCCCTTTCTTGCGCAAAGAGGCTCAGCCGGACAGGTCCGCCGGCGTGTCGATGTCCCGCCACGGCCCGAGGTCCCCGCACTCCACCGGCGTGACGAGCCCCTGGTGATCGCGCAGCCAGGCCCGGGCCCCCTCGTCACCGTGCACCGCGTCGGCCACCTCTGCCCACACCTCGCGCACCAGCCCCACCGGGGTCCGCTGCTGTCCCCGGTATGCCGCGACGGCGGCGGTCGCGCCGTCGGCCAGGGCCGCGGCCACCCGGCGCAGGTGCTCGGCCCCCACGCCGGGGGTGTCGACCAGGGTCACCACGACGGCGTCGACCTCCGGGCCTGCCCCAACGGCGGCCAGTCCGGCACGCAGCGAGGACGCCTGGCCGCTGTCCCACTCGGGGTTGTGCACCACCACGACCTCGGGAGTCTGCACCTGGTCGGTCCCGGCCAGCGGCTCCGGTTCGACCATGGCCGCGCCGGTGACCACCACGACCGGGTCGAGCCCGGCGTGGGCACAGGCCCCCACGGCGAGGTCGACCAGCCGGCGGCCGTCGAGCTCCACCTGGGCCTTCGGCCGGCCCAGCCGGACCCCGGCGCCAGCGGCGAGCACCACGCCGGCGACCTTCACGGTGCGCTCGCCGTCAACGTCGGTGACGACTCCGGCACCGGGTCGCGGTGGATCCGGCCGTCGAGGTCGCTGAGCCGGCGGCCGGTGCCACCCCAGCGGGCGGCGATGACCTCGGCGGCGATCGAGACTGCCGTCTCCTCGGGGGTGCGCGCCCCCAGGTCGAGGCCGATCGGGCCGGAGAGCCGGGCCAGCTCGGCCTCGGTCACACCGCGCTCGCGCAGCTCCGCCAGCCGGGCCGCGTGGGTGCGCCGGGAGCCCATGGCGCCGACGTAGCCGGCCGGGCTGCGCAGGGCGACCTCGAGCAGCGGGACGTCGAACTTGGGGTCGTGGGTGAGCACCGTCAGCACGGTGCTCTGCTCGACGCGGCCGGCCTCGACCTCCTCCTGCAGGTAGGCGTGCGGCCAGCGGACGACGACCTCGTCGGCCTCGGGGAAGCGCGCCGGCGTGGCGAACACGGGCCGGGCGTCGCAGACGGTGACGTGGTGGCCGAGGAAGCCGCCGGTGCGTGCCACGGCACGGGCGAAGTCGATCGCGCCGAAGACGATCATCCGCGGCCGCGGCGCGAACGCCGTCACGAACACCTCGAGCTCGTCCGGCCGGCGCTGCCCGTCGGGGCCGTAGTGCAGCACCTCGCTGTGCCCGGCGCGCAGCAGCCCCCGGGCGTCGTCCGTGACGGCGTCGTCCAGCCGGTCGGTGCCCAGCGTGCCGATCGCCCTGTCCGCGAACACGATCCGCCGGTCGCCGACCGCGGGGCCGTGGTCGCCCGGTGCGGCCACGACCGTGGCGACGGCCACCGGGGTGCCGGCCTCGATCGCGTCGATCACCGCGGCGAAGGCGGGGTCGGTGGCCGGGTCGACCCGCACGACGGTGACGTCGAGCTCGCCCCCGCAGGTCAGCCCGACGGAGAACGCGTCGGCGCCGCTGATCCCGTAGTGCGCCCCGCGGGCGGTGCCATCCGCGAGGACCCGCTGCGCCACGTCATACACGGCTCCCTCGACGCAGCCGCCGGAGACGCTGCCGGCGACCTCGCCGTCGGCGTTGACCGCCATGGCCGCGCCCGCGGGGCGCGGGGAGGACTGCCAGGTGCGGGTGACCGTGGCCAGGGCGAACGGCCGGCCGTCGGCGACCCAGGCGCGCAGCTCGGGGACGAGGTCACGCATGGCTGGGCTCCCGGTGCCTGCTGTGGTCGGTGGCGATGACCCGGGCGAGCTGCTCGAGCGTGTCGACGCTGTGCCCGGCGAGGAAGTCGTCGACCGACGGCAGCGCGGCCTGCATCCCGGCGGTGGCGGGGGCGTAGCCCTCCTTGCCCTTGTGCGGGTTGACCCAGATGACCCGGTGGGCGAGCCGGTGCAGCCGCTCCATCTGCTCGCGCAGCTCGGTGGTGTCGCCGCGCTCCCAGCCGTCGGAGGCGATGACGACGACGGCGCCGCGGACGAGGCCGCGCTGGCCCCAGGTGGTCAGGAGCTGGCGCAGGTTGTCGCCGAGCCGGGTGCCGCCGGACCAGTCGGGCACCGTCGCGGCGAACGCCGCCAGCGCGGCGTCGGCGGTCGGCTGGCGCAGGGCAGTGGTGACCCGGGTCAGCCGGGTGCCGACGGTGAGGACCTCGGTGTGCGGGCGTGTCCGGGCCAGGGCGTGGGCGAAGCGCAGGAACGCGTCGGCGTAGGCCTTCATCGAGCCGGACACGTCGAGCACGAGGACGACCCGGCGAGGGGTGACCGTGCGTCGGCGGTGGCGCAGCCGGGCCGGCTCCCCGCCGGCGCGGAGCATGGCCGCGGTGGTGCCGCGCCGGTCCAGCCGGCCGCGCCGGGCCGGTGCGGTGCGACGGGACACCCGGTGCGGGCCGTCGAGGGAGATCGCGGCGACGAGGCGGTGCACGGCCGCGCGCTCGTGCTCCTTGAGGCGGGCGACGTCCTTGTGCCGCAACACTTCCCGGGCGCTTGCGGTGCTGGTCACGGCGGCCTCCTCGGAGCCCTCCTCACCGGCTCCGGGGTCCTCGACACCGACGCCGCGCTCGACCTCGACCCGGGCACGGGTCTGGGGGTCCCCGTCTTCGGGGCGGAAGTAGGCCTCGAAGACGCGGTCGTAGACGGCGATGTCCTCGGCCCGGGAGCAGCACGTCACCCGGCCGGCCCAGTAGACGTCCTGGCGGGAGAGCGCATCGAGCCGGGTGAGCGCCTCGAGGAACGAGCGGACCCGGTCGGGGTGGGCGGCCACGCCGGCTCGGCGCAGCGCCTGACCGAAGCCGACCATGACCTCCTCGAGCGGGACCGTGGCCACGCTGCTCACCCCGGGACGAGGTTCGCGACCCCGTGGGCGGTGATCGCCTCGAGGTCCTCGCGGTACTTGGCGACCGCGCCGAGCGAGGCGGTGGCCAGCTCGGGGGTGAGGTCGACGGCGCCGAGCGCCTGCAGGCAGCGGGCCCAGTCCAGCGACTCGGCGACCCCGGGCGGCTTGAGCAGGCCGAGCCCGCGCAGCCGCGCCACCGCGTCGGCGACCTGCGCCGCAAGGGCCTCGGACAGCCCCGGCACGCGCCGGCGCAGGATGGCGATCTCGCGCTCCCGGCCCGGGTGGTCCATCCAGTGGTAGAGGCAGCGCCGCTTGAGGGCGTCGTGCACGTCGCGGGTGCGGTTGCTGGTGATGATGACGACCGGCGGCACCTGCGCCCGGACCGTGCCGAGCTCGGGGATGGTCACCGCGAAGTCGCTGAGCACCTCCAGCAGGAACGCCTCGAACTCGTCGTCGGCCCGGTCGATCTCGTCGACCAGAAGCACGCTGCGGTGCTCGGCGGTGGAGGTCTCCAGCGCCCGCAGCACGGGCCGGGCCAGCAGGAAGCGCCGGTCGTAGAGCGAGGCCTCGGTCGCGGCGGGGTCGGTGATGCCGCTCGCCTCCGCGGCTCGCAGGTGCAGCAGCTGCCGGGGGAAGTCCCAGTCGTAGAGGGCCTGGGTGGAGTCGATGCCCTCGTAGCACTGCAGGCGCACCAGCTCCCCGCCCAGCTCCTGCGCCAGGGCCAGCGCGAGGCTGGTCTTGCCGACGCCGGGCTCGCCCTCGCAGAACAGCGGGCGCTCGAGCTGCAGCGCCAGGAACGCCGCCGTGGCCAGGCCCTCGTCGGCGAGGTAACCGACCCGGTCGAGGGCGTCGGCGATCGTCTGGGGACTGCTGGTGTCGACGGCCAACTCGGGTCCTCCGGCGTGGGGGCTGGGCTGCGTCCTCACGCTACGGCACGGGGGTGCGCCGGCCGTGGTGAGAACCTGCCAAGAGCCGGTATGCCGCCTTGGTGCGTTCCGCTGACGGTGCGGCTCAGGTGCGTGGCTTGGTCCGCAGGTGCCGTCTGTTTGCCGCTTGTGCAGTCCGCATCTGCGGATAGGCTGCGAGACATGACGACGTTCCGGGTCCGCGAGGCGGCCGAGCTGCTCGGCGTCAGCGACGACACCGTCCGACGCTGGGCCGACGCCGGACGGCTCGAGACCGTCACCGACGCCTCCGGGCGGCGCACCGTCGAGGGCGCGGTGCTGGCCCGCTTCGCCGAGGAGCTCGCCGCCGCGGTCGAGCGCCCGCAGCCCCGGCCGGTCGTCTCGGAGTCCGCGCGCAACCGGTTCCAGGGGCTGGTGACCAAGGTGCTGCGCGACACGGTCATGGCCCAGGTCGAGATCCAGGCCGGACCGCACCGGTTCGTCTCGCTCATGAGCCGCGAGGCCGCCGACGAGCTCGGGCTGGAGCCCGGCGTCCTGGCGATCGCGGCCGTGAAGTCCACCAACGTCGTCGTGGAGGTGCCGGCGCAATGAACGCTCCCCGCCGGTCCGTCCTCACCGGCCTCGCCGCCGGCGCCGTCCTCGCCCTGGCCGCGTGCGGCACGTCGGGGTCCAGCAGCGCGACGACCGCGCAGGGCTCGTCGTCCTCGGTCGGCGGCACGGTGACCGTGTTCGCCGCGGCCTCGCTGAAGGAGGCGTTCACGAACCTGGGTACGCGGTTCGAGGAGCAGCACCCGGGCACGCACGTGGTCTTCAGCTTCGGCCCGAGCTCCGGCCTGGCCCAGCAGGTCACCCAGGGCGCACCGGCCGACGTCTTCGCCTCGGCGAGCACCAAGAACATGGACCAGGTGGTGCAGGCGGGCGCCGCCACGACCCCGACGCCCTTTGCCAGCAACCAGATGGAGATCGCGGTGCCGCCGGACAACCCGGCCCACGTTGCCGGGGTCAAGGACCTGGCGCGCAGCGGCGTCAAGGTGGCCCTGTGCCAGGCCCAGGTGCCCTGTGGCGCCACGGCCGCCAAGGTCTTCGACAATGCCGGCGTCACGGTCACGCCGGTCACGGAGGAGGTCGACGTCAAGTCGGTGCTGGCCAAGGTCAGCCTCGGGGAGGTCGACGCGGGCGTGGTCTACGTGACCGACGTGCGCGCCGCCGGCAGCAAGGTCAAGGGCATCCTGATCCCCGCGGCCGTCAACGCCTCCACGTCCTACCCGATCGCCACGCTGGTCAAGGCGCCCAACCCCGCCGGTGCGAAGGCGTTCACCGATCTCGTCCTCTCCGCTGCCGGGCAGCAGGTCCTGGCGGCCGACGGGTTCGCCAAGCCGTGACCCGGGGCGCGGCACGTCGGGACGGTGACCGCGACGTCACCGGACCTGCGAGCGTGCCGTGGCCACTCGGCATACCGGCGCTGGTGGGGGCGGCGTTCCTGCTCGTGCCGCTGGCCGGGCTGCTGCTGCGGGCGCCGTGGGGCAGCCTCGGCGGCCTGCTGACCGACGGCAACGTGGCCGAGGCGCTGCGGCTGTCGCTGGTCTGCGCGACCACGGCGACCGTCATCTCCCTCGTGCTCGGCGTACCCCTGGCGTGGGTGCTGGCGCGGGTGCGGGCCCCGGGCATGACCCTGCTGCGGGCGCTGGTCACCCTGCCGCTGGTGCTGCCGCCGGTGGTGGGAGGCGTGGCGCTGCTGCTGGCGTTCGGGCGGCAGGGGGTGCTCGGGCGGCTGCTGGAGTCGTGGACCGGGATCACCCTGCCGTTCACCACCGCCGGCGTGGTGGTCGCCGAGACGTTCGTGGCGATGCCGTTCCTCGTCGTGACCGTGGAGGGGGCGTTCCGGGCGGCCGACCGGGGCTACGAGGAGGCGGCGGCGACGCTGGGTGCCTCGCGGCTGGGCGTGTTCCGCCGGGTGACGCTGCCGATGGTGGCGCCGTCGCTGGGCGCCGGGGCGGTGCTGTGCTGGGCCCGGGCGCTGGGGGAGTTCGGGGCGACGATCACCTTCGCCGGCAGCTTCCCGGGGCGGACCCAGACGATGCCGCTGGCGGTCTACCTCGCCCTGGAGAGCGACCCCGAGGCGGCGATCGCGCTGTCGCTGGTGCTGCTCGTGGTGTCCGTGGTCATCCTCGCGGTGCTGCGTGACCGGTGGCTGCGGGCGGGGAGCACGGCGTGAGCGTGGATTCACGTGAAACCTCCGCCGCCCTCGAGGTCGACGGGGTGGTCGAGCGCGGCGGCTTCCGGCTGGCCGTCTCGGCCACGGTCGAGCCGGGGGAGGTGCTCGGCGTCCTGGGCCCCAACGGTGCCGGCAAGTCGACGCTGCTGCGGGCCCTCGCCGGGCTGACCGTGCTGGCCGCCGGGACGATCCGCCTCGGCGGCACGCTGCTCGACGGCGAGCACCTGTTCGTCCCACCGGAGCAGCGGCCGGTCGGGCTGGTGTTCCAGAGCTACCGGCTCTTCCCGCACCTGAGCGTGCTGGACAACGTGGCGTTCGCGCCGCGGTCCCGGGGCCTGGGCCGGCGCCGGTCCCGGGAGGTGGCCCGCGGCTGGCTGGAGCGGCTCGACCTGGCCGAGCTGGCCGACCGGCGGCCCGCGCAGGTGTCCGGTGGGCAGGCGCAGCGCGTCGCCCTGGCCCGGGCCCTGGCCGCCGAGCCCGGGCTGCTGCTGCTCGACGAGCCGCTGTCGGCGCTCGACGCCGGCACCCGCCTCGATGTGCGCACCCTGCTGCGCCGGCACCTGGAGTTCTTCGCCGGCCCGGTGCTCGTGGTGACCCACGATCCGCTCGAGGCGATGGTGCTGTGCGACCGGCTGCTGGTCATCGAGGGCGGCCGGGTGGTCCAGCAGGGCACCCCCGCGTCGGTGGCACGGCACCCGGCGACGGAGTACGTCGCGCGCCTGGTCGGACTCAACCTGTATGCAGGGCGGCTCGACCCCGACCGCGGCAGCGTCGCGCTCGACGGTGGTGGGGACCTCGCGGTGACGCCCACCGCCGAGGCGCGGGGCTCGAACCGGGTGCTGGTGGGGCTGCGCCCCTCGGCGATCACGGTGCACACCGTGCGGCCCGAGCACGCCAGCGTGCGCAACGTGTGGGCCGGCACCATCGAGAGCCTGGAGCTGCTCACCGACCGGGTGCGGGTCAACGTCGAGGGCACGCCGTCGGCGCTGGTGGACGTCACGCCCGGGGCCGTGGCCGAGCTCGGGCTCGGGCCGGGGCAGGCCGTGTGGCTGTCGGCCAAGGCGACCGAGACCGACGCCTACCCCGAGTCGGCGAGCACCCGGCATACCGCCGAGGTGTCCTGAGCCTGGCGCCGGTGCGGGGGGTGCGCCGGTGGCTGAAAGCAGGCCTCGCTGTTTGCTCTGGGGGCGTACCGTCAGAGGTGCGGCCGGGTTCCGGCGGCGCGGAGCCGGTCGAGACCGGCGGAAGAAGGTGTCCCG